>JACRDF010000042.1 GCA_016212925.1 Desulfomonile tiedjei | reverse complement strand
GAGATTTAAACAGGGTTTACCCCCCTTTTCTAAAAGGGGGTAGGGGGGATTGGATAAGCGCTTGATAATCCCCCTAAATACCCCTTTAAAAAAGGGGACTCAAAATACCCGTCATTCAAGAGGGGCTGGTCATCTGTTTTTTGCTCACTGCTCACTGCTTACTGCTTACTGCTTACTGCTCACTCCAGTTACCCTCCCCCACCCTCCTCCTCTTTAAAATAGCGCATGGTGGTTTTCTTCAGTTCGGTTTCGCTGAACAGCATCTGGTAGTCGGCCAGCCCGGTTTCCGCGGCCATGCGGGCCGCGGTCAAGGTGCAGTCCTCCGGGGTTTTGCCGTGGATCATGGTATAGAGGTTATAAGGCCAGGTGGGGGCCGGGGGCCGGGCGTAGCAGTGGGATACCTCCCGGTAGGCGGCCAGCTTCTTGCCGATGGCGGTCACCTCGCTCTCCGGCACGCGCCAGACCGCCAGGACGTTGGCGGCATAGCCGGACTGCTGGTGGCGCAGGGTGGCTCCGAAGCGACGGATGTAGCCCTGCTCCATGAGGCTGCGGATGGCGGCCAGCAACTCTGCTTCCGTCACCCCCAACTGCTCCGCCACCTCCAGGAAGGGGCGGGGCACAACCTCCAGGTCCCGCTGCAGAGCCAGGATGACTTTTTCTTCCAGGTCCGTCAACATGCGCATACCCCGTTTATCAGGGCAATATAAAACAGGAAAACCGGGTTGGCAAGGATTGAGGGGGCATCATCTTTCCTGGAAGCAGGCCGGGGACCTACCACTACGGAAATCCGGGCGTTCTTTATAGAGGACAAGCCGAAGACCTGCTCGAGACCTAAAAACGGGGCACGGGAACTTTCTCTGTGTCCCTTCGGCGTGAAGCCTTTGGTACTGGCTTAACTGCCGAGTTAGGGATGGGATTGGATGCAGGCATTTTAAAAAAATAAATGTCTATCCCTATTTCCTAAAACACTCTCTTATTTTTTTTGATAAAGTATATATAGTTTTTAGTTAACCAAATACTTGACAAAAGGTACGGCAAGGCTACGGTCGCGGCATGCATTTTGAAATTATCGGTGAGCCAATCTCAATAGAGACGTTCGCGACGGGCCGTGGAATCCGAGAGCTATCCCGGCTTATTAAAGTTTATGGCAGAGGGCGTTGGCGCAAACGCAAAGGTATTGCCACGGTTCGCTTAACGGATGGTTCGCAATGGCGGGTTGAACTTCATTGGTATGAAGCAACAGGTATCGGCAAGAAGGAATTCAAAATTAAGCGATTTATAGGTTAAGCGCATGAAACAGCCATTCGTTATCTGCATTCGCAATGATGATTATCCGGCCTCTTTGGAGAAGCGTAAGCTTTACGTTAAGCTGCCCGACCCGGAGGCGGAAAAAAATCATTTTGTCAGGGTAATTGACGAATCAGGTGAGGATTACCTTTATCCTGAAGGGTATTTCGCAGCGGTTGAGCTTTCTGATGAGACCATGCGAGAGATCATGACGGACTTCACAGCCCAAGAATTGAGAAAATAATAACTGGGTCTGTCCCCGTTCTTAAAGAGATATTAGGGAAAATTAGGGACAGACCCTATTTTTCTCTTATACTGCTTCCTGCTAACTCCAAACTGCCGGCTACCAGCTCACCGCATCCCCCACTTTAATACCGTGGCGGTCCGAGAATCCGCCGGGCACTTCCAGGACATAATTCACCGGCTGGGGGGAGCAGAGGGTGCCGGTGAATTTGGGCGAGACATTCTTTTCTATCCCCACGATTTTCCCCTGGGTGATCCAGATGATGTCAATGGGGAATTGCATGCCCCGCATACAGAAATTCTGCACCTCCATCCGGGGCATAATAAAGAGCATGCCCCGGCCTTCAGGCAGCTCCCGGCGGTGCCCCAGGCCCAGGTAGACCTTGCCCGGGGACCGGACCACCTCAGCCTTCACCCCCACCTGGCCCACCGTCACCCAGGCGAAGGGATTGCCGTATTCGGAGACCTCCACCCCGCAGAGCAGCCCGGGCCAGAGGCACAGGAGCGAAAACCAGAGTATGGTAATTAATTTGTGCGGTTTCATCATTATAAGAGAAAAATTTAAGGGCGTGAGGCAGGGTGAAAAGGGGAAAGGGGAAAAAGGCGAAGGAGGGAATCACCGCAATGACCTTTTCCCTTTTCCCCTCTTCCCCCTTTCCCCTTTTCACCCCGTCAGGAGTTTACGCCTGAGTCTCTTTTTCAGAGCCCTCTCACAGGGGACGGTGATAATCGGTGAACAAGATATAGCCGGTCACATCCGTGCGAACGACTTCACAGGTCCTGGTAAGTTCTTCTCCCGCTTTCGTTTTATAACGGATACCGCATTCCAGGGCCACGGTGGGGGAAAACAACGGCCGGATATAGCATTCCAGCAAGGGAAAAGCCTTATCCCGGAGCAGGCCCTCGGTGCCGCTCAGGCTGTAGAGCATCTCCCCGTACACGAAATCGAGATTGCCGGTC